>NZ_CP127391.1 GCF_030286045.1 Propionimicrobium sp. PCR01-08-3 | reverse complement strand
TTTTCAGCCTCCTTGGCTATTCGGAAAGCCCGATATCGCGCAATAGCTCGATCTCGGGTGATTCTTTATCGTTGGATTCCGGCTGATCGCCGGCTTTTGGCACCACTGGCGCTACCGGCGTTCCGGTCACAAATGGCTTCAAGCTTTCCCCATGCGCCTGAATCTCTTCGAGCGTTGCTCCGCGCAGCAGGTCGATCGGAACGCCCAACTCTTTCGAGACCTGCGACTTCCAGTCGGCGAGCTGATTGCTCGCCTTCAGTTCGGCCAGCTCGGACGCCATCGAGTCGTATTTCGAAGCCTTGTCTTTCAGCTCGTCATAGTCGGCGAACTGCTTCTGCTGCCGAGACAACCGTTCGGTGACAATCCGGTCAATGTCGGCCTGCGTGAACTTCGCCTCAGGATCGTTCTGCTGCTGTTCGTTGGATTCGGGCATAGTTTCCTCCAGTTCGGGAGTTTCGGAAATGGTCAGCGATTAACCGCTCGCCTGGGCGTCGCGGCGCATCTGCGCCAAGATGTCTTTTACGTCGTTCCGGCCAGCCGCAGAGGTTGCGGCGTCGTACCGGTCATATAGATCATCGGGGTTGTAACCCCTCGGATAATCCTCAGGGCCACGCACAAGGGCCGGTGTGCAGTCGCAATCACCGTGATATCGCTTACCCGAGAATCCGTAGATCGTCACCCTTTTCGAGCTATATACGGCCCCGCGAGAGGCGAGTAATATACAAAACTCGCACGTCTCGGCGCCGGTCGGCACACGAGCCCAGCCAGCACCCGATTTAATAGCTGAATCCTGAAGCGTCGACCGGTACGGCTGCTTCACCAGCTCGTCCAGCAACACGAGCATGTTTCCGAGCTTGTCCGGCTGTGAATTCGCCCACCCTAGACGTGCCGTGGCACGCTTTGGGTCAACACCTGGAACCATGTCGGTTCGCGCCTGCATACCCCACTTGTCCAGCTGCTCCTCGACCAGATCCGCGGCCAGGGTGGAGGCCATGTCGCCGTAGTACTCGATAATTCCGGTCCACGACTCGGCCAGAGCCTTCGAAACCAACGCTTGATCGTCAGATCCAAGCGAGGCCAAGATTTGACGCCAGTCGGATTGTGCCGCTTGCGATAGCCGTTGCAGCGCACGCCTAACCTGCTCAACCTCACTCGCCGACGGCACTACTATTTCTCCTCAAGACCCTTAGCGTCCTGCTCTGGCATGCGCAGCGAAACAGGGACTGCACCGGTAAACCGCACACCCGCCAGACCCAAACGGGTTGCAGCATCGTCCGGGTCGACGCCCGCGCGGACAGCAACACCAAGGGCATCGAATTTTGCCTTGAGATCGGCAGCTTCGTCTTGTCCAGAAGTCTGCTGCGACTCCTGATTGGTCACTGCGGCAGACTCAGGTGCGCCAGCAAGCGCGGCGATCTGGGATCGCGCTTGCCCCTTGCGCACCTGAGCATTGATCTCGTCTATCTCGCCCTGCGAGAATCCGGCACGTCGTAGAGCAACAGAAGTCTCTGCGACCTGCGGCAACGCCTGCACGATCTTCACGATATAGTCCGAGGATGCCTGCGGCGAGACGTACCGGGCCGGCGTCCAGTTGACGCGCGTTTTCCACGATTCGGAAGGCGGCTCGGTCAATTTATCGCGCACCATCACCGCATCCTCCAAGACGCGGCGAAGGGGTCCCGAGAAGATCCTCCACTGATACTCTGCCTCGTCGGATAGCGCATATTCGGCCGCCTGCATCGCCTCGGCGGATGACGGGTTGTCAGCAAAGAGACCGACCGACGATTGAGGCAAATTCGTGGCTGCACAGAAATTCTGTGCTAGTTGCCGATACATCGACAAATGCGGGTCCATCGACATTTGAGGGAATTGCCCGACAGTTGGGTTATTGCCCTCCTCGTTGATATCGAGGTTCCAAATGCGCCCAGTGATAGCTGTCCAGCGGCTCTCGCCCTGGAATGCGGCCTCACTTGCCCCCAGAACGTACCGCTGAGGCGACGAGAAAAACTCTGCCGACGTTTCGGTCCGAACCAAGGTCCGAATAGCAGCGTCGGTTAGGTAACGCACCTCGCGAGTAATTCGGGAATGCCCAAATGGCCTCGATAGTTGCGGGTCATACGAGAGCATCTCGACCAAAACGCGGCCCGTTGAGTTTCCTAGCCTGTCGATTGACCATTGCGCTCGATCTCGTCGAAGTGCGACAATGTCGTGGGCGAAATACAGGATCACCTCGGACGGCTCATCGTCCTTGGTGTCGGTGATTGTCATTGCGGCCGAGAATTGGCGCCGGCGCTTATCCCACAGTCCAGTTGACCAGTTGGCATCGCGCGGCTGAATCACCACTGGAGGATCGCCGATCGACTCATCTCCAGAGGTCACAGTGACGAACGCGCAGGAGTTCTTGTATGCAGAGTTGATCACCTGCGGAAGCTCGACATCGAAGTTATTACGCACCAGTATTTCGCCGATATCGAACGGGTCAGACTGCCCGTCGATTGCGTACCCCTCGAACACGTGTTTACGAGAAAGGGCCTGCACAGCCTTCGACGGCCAGCCGAGCGCGGCCTTGACGTTAACCATCTGCGGCGGAATCGAGATGCCTAGGTCGCGAAACATTCGGTGGAAGTCGTAGTAGCAATCGAGAAGTTGATTCTTTACCCGCTTCGCTTGCCATTGCTGCCACATCTTGGCAAAGGCAACAGTTTCATACTCAGTGAGGCCTTTGATTGCTGGAGGTGTAGTGATCACAGAATCGACCTCCTTTTAGTTGCTCCGATCGGGCGTCGCTTCGATGTGCGCGCGGCCCAGGCTGCGACGCTCACTGCCTCGATCGGCGTTTCGTCTCCGTCTACCGTGGTCGCCTGCCAGCCCCATGCACCTGATGCGCTGCGCCTTTTCTGGTCACAGACGGCTACCGAGTCTTCGAGCATGTCGCCCTCCTCGGCTTTCGGGTGGGTGATGGAGCCGTTTCGCAGGCCGTCCAGGAATGTTGAGCAGGAGGCCGTGTATTCGGTCGTCGTCATCACGTGGATGACGTTTTTTGGCACGCCCTTTTTGATCAGCGCGTCGACGAGAGCCTGAGATCCTGCAGCACCGCTGATTGCGATCATCGCGGCGTCCCGCCAGCGTTTCGCCAGCCAGGATGCGGTTGCGGCTACGCCCCATTCGGTCGAGCCTGTGCATGCGTCGATCATCTCGATGTGGATCGAGTCGTCCGACTTAACCGCCCCTGCGACTGCCTGACGAGTGCCGTCCAGGCTGAATGCGGCGCCGAACGACTTGATGCCTTCGGGCGCCTCGTCGACGGCGGTGGTTTCCCAAAGATCTTCGGAGATGGCGCGGCGAGCGCCGCCTTCGTCCCAGATGCCGAATGCCTCGCGGCGGAAGTTGTCGTCTGAACCGAGTAACTTCCGCATGCGCAGGATCGCTGTCTTGCCGGTTCGGTGCGGATAAGACGGGTTAGCTTTCGCTAACTGACCCCAGTCGTCCAGGGATGCGCCGCGGTCGGCCGAAAACTCGACATACAGCGTGTCTGGATCACCATTAAGGCCGTCAGCGCGGCGGTTGCGGAATACCTCGCCCGTGTCTTTCGGCCGCGGGGGTGTGCCGGCCAGGATGACCAGGCCGTTCGGCGCCGCGTTCGTCGCGGGAACCATATCCGACATGGCATCCTCAGAGAGGATCTGCGCCTCGTCTAGGACGAGGATGTCGACCTCAGCGAAACCGCGGCCAAACCCCGACTCGCGAGCACCGAACAAGATGCGCGAGTCGTTGGTGAACTCGATGCCTTGCTCGCCGTTGACCGACCGGACGCTGGCGATGAGCGGTTTCACTTTCGGCTTGCGGGCCATCGACTTCATTGACCCGAAGGTTTCTGAGGCGGTGCGCGTTCGGTGTGCTGTCCAGATGACCGTGAGGCCCGGATACATGATGCACAACGCGAAGATCATCCAGCCGAGCAGGTAGGTCTTGCCGGTCTGTCGAGGGATCGATAGCACTGCGCCACCGACGCCGCACGCGTAGAGCCCGTCCTTGCGTTTCGACAACGTCAACGAGCCGATACCGATCTGCCAATTGTCGAAGCCGACATCGAGCTTCGCACACTGCGCCTGCACCGACGGCCAGGCCGTTGAGACGATGCCGGACGGGATGTTCAGGTGGCGGGCGGCCTCAGATAGCTTCGGGGTCGAATGGTGCATCGACGGGGACCTCAACAACGCCGTCCCCCTTTTGGCTCTGCGCCTCGATCGCCTCCAACTGGTCCATGACCTCCATGAGTCGGCGGGATAGGGCAGCGAGATCTCGGGGAGGCGTGTCTTTCGATTGAATCGAGCTGGCCAGCCGTCGGCGCAGAGCGATAAGAACGTCCTTTTGCGAGCCATCGGAGGCTGCTTGAAGGATGGTCTTCGATCGCTTCCTTGGCTCAGGGTCCTCTGCCATGGCGGGGCCTCCTATGGGAAATCGAGCCGGGGAGATATTTCGCTATGCCTTCGGGGGCGAGGCTGAGGCGGGGGAAGGGGTATTCCCCCATGGTCAGTCATCAGTCGCCCCGGCCCCGGTTGGTCGGTCGAGGTTTGTCAGTCGGTCACCAGGCGACCAGGTTTGTCACAACCTTTGTTGTCTTTGGCTTGCGATCATTCAAACCATTTCCTCGACGCTGATTGCACTGACGACAGATCGCGCGACCATTCTCAATCTCGTTCCTTCCACCGAACACCGCTGCGAGTATGTGATCAGGCTCAGCTGAGTTCGGCTTTAGTCCAACGTCGTAATCCATCTCAACTCCACAGATTGGACAGCGGCTCACGCCGGCGAGCCGGTCACGTCGGAGCACTGCGGTGCGCCACCGCTTGTATGCGGCGGTACCGGTCCGGCTTGTGCTCATCCGGACCTCCAAACTTGCCGCCCATCCCGGGGGATCTGCATTCATCGCGTCCCCACTGCGCGATGGTGTCCAGCCCGGGATGGGACGATGATCCCGCACCACGGGAGTAACCCCTCGGCGCACTGCGTGTGTGGCGCGCCGAGTCTCACCGGGTACGGGTCGAATAGGCCCTCGCCATTTGTGCAATCGCTGAGAGGCCCGGCGAGGGGACTATGACATGAAGAAAGCCGATCCCGTTGGTTCCACAGTTCCGGCTACAGCCGAAGCGTACCACAAGGTTTGGTCGCAGCATGTCAAGCACTCGCCGTGAGCGTGTCCAGGAAGTCGGCACCACGGAACGTCGCTACCTGCTTGCCGTCCACATCCCTCGATCCGACAGGCTCAATGCCACGCCGACGCAGCACACCCTTCACCGCGTTCACCGTCTTGCCCGAGATCAACGCAAGCTCCCTCATTGTCAGCACCGAATCCCGCGCCTTATCGATCCTGGCCGCCGACAGATCCTCCACCCGATACTGTGTGCCGCACTCGCACGTCCACACATCAGCACCGTTCGGGATACTGACCGGCGCGTCACACGGCAGGCCATCGTCGAGAATGACGGAGCAGTATCCCCACAAAGTACGGTCTGGTGCGTTGTCGACCAGGCGCATGCAGCGGTCGTGGACCTTGGTGACCTGCTCCACAATGCCGGGTGCTTCCGGATGGTGAATGATGCGCTGCAAATTGCGGAGCATCCATCTCGACATCGTGACCGGATCGTGCGGGCCCGGAACTGTCGGCTCAACCACAGCAACCGCAGTCACCAAGATCCTGTCCAGCTGGTCACGTGCTGCAGCAGGTCCAGGGTTGTCGGGTCTGCCCCGGCCGAGAATGCGCATAGTCCGGGCAGTGATGTCGTCGCGCAGGGTCATGTCCGAATCCTCGAACGTCCACTCGCGCACCGGTTTCCCGAGCAATGATGGTGAGTCTTTCAGTCTCGGTGCCCGTGGCCACGAGCGGACGTTGTCCAGTCTCGCGGCCGCGATGTCGAGATCCTCCACCAACGCCGGCACGTCACCGAGGCAACGATCAATGTCGTCGGCGCACGAGGAGCAGACGAAGGCGTCGCCGCACGGCTGGCCACAAGAGCATGTCCGGCCGCCGTCCACGTTCGAGGCTCGCCGCTCCGACGGCGGATAGTACGGCAGACCGCTGTACCCCTGGAGTGCGCCGCTGACGTGAACGATCCGCTCCTGACGGTTGGGGTTGATCTCTGGAATCTCGGAGTCGTCGCCGGTATTTCCCGAGCAGTGAGCACACATGATCGTCGGAAGATCCGTCATCTCGCACCGCTGGTCACTCATGCGGCATCGCGGGAAATAGTTGGGTCATCGCACAGGTCAAGAATTACCGGATCGTCAATCCCAGATAACTGAAATGCGCGAAGGTCGTAGAACGGATCTTCTGGCCATTGGAGCCTGCTGAGAACAGCCTGCTTCTTGGCTTGTCGCAACTCTACTCCGTTCCGCAGCGTGCGTCCCAGCTCGGAGAGTTGAGACTTCGACCAGTCGGGAGCTGAGAGGATGTTCCGATATCTCCTGCACATCAACTCACGAACACGTTCCCGGCGGCGCTGAACGTTGGGGCTACCGAAGTCATTGATACGCGAGTTGCATTCGGCGCACGCCGGGACGACCGCAGTCTGCGAACGTCTAGCCTCGCCGGTCCAGGCCCTCGGAATCAGGTGGTCTTTCGTGCCTGACGGAAACCCGCAATAGACACAAACACCGGCCGGGTATTTGATCTTGACGGGCTGGTGAATGACGAGGTGTTGTGGGTTTAGGCAACGGTTCTTGCACGTGGTCCGAACCCAAACCAGAGGATCTAGCTCCCGATCGTACTCTTGCTGGAACGCCAACCGCGCCTGCTGCTGGTACCAGCTGTCCGCAATGGCGGAGATGATGCAATCGAAGGTACTCTTGGCATTAGCCATTCCGACTCCTGGATAGTCGCTGTGGTTAGGCTCGGCGAGTGTTGCTGCACTTGTCCGAGCCGTTTTTGTCTGTGAACTCAATTCTACCATCACTCGTCCCCAAATTCGACGCTGTGAGCCGTTCTAAGGCCATGACGTACACGAATGCGGTTTCGAGCCGTGCTCGCGTCCTGGACCCGGTTACGCCAGCCTGAGGGGTATTTCTGACTCACTCGTCCTCCTCTCACCGGACCACCACCGTGGCAGCTGCCGGCAGGTAGACCTGCGTGCGATGCCCGTCATGCTCGACATGCACGATGGTCCTCCGATCTGCACCCAACGCCCAGTGCTGCACCTCGACGAGGGCGCCGGTGATGCTGCAATCGCTGGCGAACGCGGGCGTCGTCACCTCGTGCCCGAGGTCGTCTGCCGTCAGCGTGCCTGCCGCTCGCTCGCTCATGCTGCCCGTCCTCTCCCAATCTGCGACAGCGGTACATCAGCTGGCACGTGATGATCCAAACCACGGGTCTCGTCTGGCCGCACAGCTTGCTGCCGCTTGCGATCAGCGACAGAGATCCAGGCGTGGCGAGCCTCTTCCGAAACGAGCGCCTCGGCCTTGTCGTGCCCCTCCCTGCTCCGGAAACACCCGGCGCAAGTCTCGGCATCGCTCAACTTCGGACGCTCCGGTTTGACGTCGGTTGGCCTCAACGCTTCCCACCATGGGCCGCTTTCGAGGACGCGCTTGGGGGTTCTGGTCTTCGGATCGCACGCAACCCACGACATGACAACGGCGGCGTCCAGGTATGGGCGGGTAGCCAAGTTGGAAGTCATGAAGGCTCGCAGGCTGCCTACCGGCCAGTCGGGCCTCAAGACCGCGATGGCGTGGGCCAAGCGGTCGATCTCGGCGGTATCCATAATTCCCTCCTTCCAAATCCAAAACGTTGCTCGCGCGCACGTCAGCTAAGTGACGATTTTGGATTTGGTGATTTAGATCTTAACCACCTACAGACGTAACTCTGTACGCCTTAGGTAAGTAATAAATACATGCCTATGTCTATGACTATGTATATGCCATCGCATCGCCATCGTTTTGCTATAGCGTTTGCCATCGAAATCATGGCGTTTGCCATAGCACTTGCTATAGCGTTTGCTATGCGTTAGCTACCGAACTACTCGGGTTACAGTAAGGGCACGACTCGACATGGACCCGTCTTGCGACGTGCCACCGCTTGTGAGCACCGAGGGCACCGGACTCTGATCGGCTGCTCTTGATCGCCTCAATTTCGCCCGAGGATCGCTGATGCGCCAGGTAGTCATGGCATTCGACATGTCCTTCGCGCTGAATTACTAGTGGCGTCTTGTCAGGCATGGCGACCGGCGGGGCGAGCAATTCCTTACGTGCTTTCGCCGGGCCCATGCTCTGCCATATGACGTTCGGGATACGCCCGTCTGTTTCGAGCCGCGAGCAGTACGCCCACGCCTTAATCAGTAGACGAAACGCGGCATCAGATAGCGGTGCAATCTTCGGATGGTCCGGCATCTCATGTGCAATCAGAATGCCCGGCCTATCGTCCTTTGAAGGTAGGTCTACCTCGTTCACGACGGCAACCTTTCCGGCCAGACAGTGAACTCCTGGTCCTGGTCGCTTCTGGTGACCGTGACGGCGGCAACGTTGTCGTTTTCGAGCGCGCAGAGTACTGCGTCACCTACGTTGAGCGTCAACGACTCGCGCCTCGCATAAGACCTCTCTGCCGCCTCGTGCCCTCGCTGGTATCCACGATGGCGCCCGAGGATGTAGCAGCAGGCATAGAGCGCCACCATTGCGAACGGCGACGAAAACACCTGCACAAACCAGTCCATATCCGGCCCCCTCAGAACGGCGGTGCGTCGACGGGTTTGGTGTCCGCCCACGGATCGTTACCCGGATACTGCGCGGGTGCCTGCTGGGTCTGAGGACGGGCTGAGCCAGCCTTGCGGATCTCGCCGACCTGCGTTTTCAGCGACGGGCCTACCTCGTCTATCTGGAGCTCGAACTTGGACCGCTTGTTTCCCTGGCGGTCCTCGTAGTTGCGCTGGAGCAAACGGCCGGTTGCGACCACCCGCATTCCCTTGCGCAGGGTCTCGGCGGCGTTCTCGGCCGGGCGCTGCCAGATCGTGCAGTCCAGATACGAGGTGTCGCCGTCTGTCCATTCGTTGGTCTGCCGATCAAACTTCCGGTCGGTTTGTGCGATGGTGAAGTTCGCCACCGCCTGGCCTGCTGGCGTGAACCGCAGAGAAACATCGCCGGTTAGGTTGCCGACGATGATGGTTTGGATGCTCATTGGTTGATCTCCTCGATGTCGATGATTATTCGGTGCCAGCCGGGTCGCAGTTCGGGGTCCGGCTGGCCGGCTCGGTGATCCGGACCGATCACAAATTGGGCCGAGTCGTCGGGCCAAATCTTTGCGTCCGTCAGTCCGTCGAGAGCCGCTTTCGATATCGGACTCACGTTCCCCGGATCGAACCGGATCTTGGTTCGGGGCTGTACGGTGACTGTCACGTGCACAGGGCATCGCATCGGGGCTAATCCCTGACGCCGTGCCGCCCACGCGGCCATTAGGCGTACAGCTCGCGTCCTGCGCGCCTTCTCCGCCCAATGGAGCCTTTGGTTACTCGTCATCCAGTCGCTGGACGGAATAGCGAGCGTCAACGTCTGAATCACGCGAACCTCCCGACCGACCGGACGCGCTGCTCCCGCTCTGCATTGGAGATCGAGTACGACCACAGCACCCGCGCCGATCTACACCGGAATGATGTGGCGAGGATGCTCCCGGGGTCGCGCTCGACCTCGCCGACCGGCTCCACTTCCATCACCCATGAGCCGGGCAGGGTAGCTGCGTAGGTCGCCGCGAGATCCCGGTCGGTGGTGATGTATACGTAGCCGTCACCGGGCTCGCCACAGCGAGCCATCGGCTGGGGTGTGAGCAGACCGTCTTTCGGGCGAATACCGCCATGCCAGTAGTTCACGACTCAGCCTTCCGGTCTCGCATGGCATTGACCCGCTCAGCCTCAGCGACTCGCTCCTCACCCCGGAAGCGCGCAACTAGCCACGCGTCTCCATTCGAGACTCGCGGCCCTTCAGGCACCTCGCCGGCCCACTCCTCCAGTAGTTCTCCGGCTTCTCCGTCCCCACAGCTATATCCCCAGAAGGTGCCGCACGAGGGACAGATGTATCCATCTCCGTCGGAGTCCACCTCGACGCAGCACGCATCACAATCAGGGTTGTTGATAGAGAGACAGGGTGCCTCATCTAGGATCAGATACTCGTTATTCACGACCACTCCCCCCTCGCGATAGCGGCGGCGCGGTCGATAGTCGCGTCGCGAAAGGCGTTTCCGGCGCCGCGCTCAGACTCGATCTCTTGCGCGATCAGCTCCCTGATCTTGTCCTCGCGCACTAAACGACATGACACGTCGGCTGACATCGCGGCCTGCTCGGCGTGCACAGAGACGCCAGCTTCCCGCATAACCTCCTCGCGCACCACCTGCTCAACGTGTTTAGACCATGCGCTCAGCATCGGCGTATTAGACGGCTCGTGAATGTTGGCCCCACAGGTGCAGTAGACGGTTTTGCCGGACTCATTGCCGCCGATCGCAAATATCGCGTGTCCGCTCATCGATGTACCTCTGCGTCGTCGCGTGCTCTAACTGGTCCGTTGAATCGAACACCGGGCCGGGCATCCTTCGGGTGTTGGTCGTTGTCGTACGCCGTCCAGCCGTACTTGCGTCTCGCGTACATGCCCCATTCGGTGGAGCCCCATCGGTGAATTTCGGGGCTAAGGCCAGCGGCGAGACAGGCCTCGTAGGTGTCCTGTGTGCCAATTACGATGATCGCGACGCCCTGCTTGTAGACGCGGAGCTTGCTCATAGTCCTGCCTCCTCGTCCTTGACGGATTGCCTGAAAATGGTCTCGATACACTCGCGAACCTCGCGCAGGTTCGGGGCCATATGGATCACGAGATCGCCGTTGTGCGCCTCGCATGCCGCCTCTATCGGGATATCAATATTCCCGAGGTCTAGTCGCGCGGTGCCGACTTCGAGGTAGACATGGCCGACCACGCCACCGAGCCGGCTCATCTCTGCACCTCCGCAGCAGCCTCAAGCGCGGCACGGGCCTGCCTGCGGTACATCGCCCGCGTGCTGTCACGCAGGTCTTCCCAAGCTGCGTTGTGGACCTCACTCAGCGACCACCAAAGACCCTCAGCGCCCGCCTCTACCTGCTCGTTGGTGATCTGCGGGCGGGGAGCGAGGGCAGATTCGATGGCGCGCACCGTGGCGCACGGCCAGGGAATCCCATACTCTCCCGGCGTGCCGCACTGACTGCATGCGCTGGGGATTACCCTGTAGCCATCAGGCGTATAGCCCTGGGACTCACCATCACTGACATGCAGCTCCAGCACCGCCCGCAGTGCCTTCACCAGCTGCGGTACGTCACGTACCGACTCATCGACTGCCTCCGCGTATTCGGGTGTGCCGTGGTCATCCATGGTGGTGACCCGCGTCCAGCTGGCCTCAATGTCGTCGAGTGCTTTCATCGACTTTGTCCTTTCAGGCGGTGTGTGGATTGTTTCGGGGTGTAGACGTGGTGCCGCTCGGCGCAGCCTTTGCAATAGCTCTCGGCGGCTCGTGCACGCGATATTCGGGCACCGCAGTCGACGCAGGCGTTGGCGAATTTCACGCGGCCGGTGCGCTGTCTGCGTTGGTATCTGGTTTGCCCCGCCCAGATTCCTAATTGCGGGCCGATACGATCTTCGAGGTCATCGGTGGCTTTCCGGCAGGCGGCGAGCATGGGGCAGGCGTGGCACAGGTTGATTGCGGCCTGACGAACCTCGACATCTGCGGGGTTCGGAAACCAGATGTCTGGATTAAGGGTCTGGCAAGGAACGTAAGTGAGGACGACGGTTTTCATGAGCGGGTCTTTCGTTTGAGGGTGCGCCCGACTGCCGGGGGTTGTCGGCAGTCGGGCGCGGGTAGTGGGGTTAGGCTTCGGGGCGTCCGAAGCGCACAGCGACGGGGATGCTGGCGGACACCTCGGCCACCATGTCGTCGAACGCTTCCTCGACGATCCGAGGCGTTTCGACCAGGCGAACGCCTAGCCGCAGACCGTCCGAGGCGGGACGGAATCGGAATCGTGCGGTGATCGCGACCGGCTCACTGCCTTGGAATGGCCTCAGCGCCAAGGTCAGTTCGTTGGGGATGCTGAGGTCGCCCTTCTGGCCAGCCTTGGCTTCGACAGTCTCTTCCCACTGGAAAGCTCGCTGCCCATTGGCGAGGATGGATTGCTGCTTGAATGCGACCCCGGTGTGAGCCTGCAGCGTCTGACAGATGTCGAGTAACTGAGCGCCGTCCGGATGAGCGATCGAAGACATGTGGTCCTCGACGAACTCGCTGAACGGCACCTGATCCAGCAGTTTCCCGTCAATATCTACCCAGTCCTCCCACTCGGCGGAGTGCCGCAGCTCCAGCCGGATTCGATGCTCACGCCAGCCGTCCACGCCATCGGTGATCGCCGTGACGGTCCGCCGGTCAATGTCGGCCCACACCTCCAACCAGCCCCTGCCTTCCCCGATGGACTGCTCAGTCTTTTCTGTGTTGGTGCTGGAAGCGATCGCGTCGAGCAGCGACTCCACGTCGCGCACGATCATGGTGCGCTTGATTCGACGAGGTGCCGGTGATTCGGATTCTTTGCGATCATGCTGGTAGCCGCTAGTCTCGACGATCTGCACTGCGCCGTCTGCGTCGAGGACGCTGTAGACACCCTCCTCCAGCAGTCGCGGGTTCGCGGCCTGCTGTGCGAGCGAGGCGATCAGTGTTGGCGTCGGATTCGGCATCGCGTAGGCGTTGTCTTCGAATTCAATGGTTTCGGGATTGCGGTAGCTCATGCGTTTCGCTCCTTTTGGTTGCGCCGGTCATCGAGGCTCGGCAATAGTGGTTGGTTCGGATCGCGGCGGCTGGCATTACCTTGGCCGTCGAGGAAGAACCTTGTTTCGGGGCGCGAGAATTCGGGCAGTTTGACCTTGACTTCATCCTTTACGGTGATGCGGTTCTGCTTATCGAAAGCGACATGCAGAGATAGTGTCAACGTTCCGGCTTTCGCGGTTTCCTGCACCCGCTGAATCAGGTCCCAGAAGTTCTCAGATAACTCGGAAACGGTGCTTCCTTCACCCAGTTCCCTGAGCACTTCGTCAAATTGTCTCGGATTGATATCTTCGTGAATCTCCCCGGTTTGCGGGTTGATGTAGGTGCGGCTAGGCATTATGCATCCTCCTTTTGTTCGATTGTGTCCAGTAGGGCTCGTAGTTGTTTGATGGTCGCTTTCTGTGTCCCGGCCATGCTGTACACGAGTGCGGTTTGTCTCCCGTGCGAGTCCTGATATGCGCGAGACGAGTAATTGCGAAGGTCGTCCATAAACGTGGCGCAGTCTTTCGCTATTGCCTCCTCGTGCATGCCGTTCATTAGTTCGGTCGCCTCGATCAAGCCAGCTAATTTCGGCACAATCTCATCCCTAGTCATGCCACTAATTCCTTTTCGGTGAGGGTTTCTTGCACAGGCCAAATAGGCCATTCGAGATGTGATTCGATTTCGCGGGCGACTTGCTCGTCATCTTTGGTGCGGAAGTGGTCGGCCAATCCGAGCCGCTGTTCACGGCTCCAATCGCGCTGCTGCGTCATGCCGAGATCGATGGATGCCAGCCGGTCGTCCGTCCGGGTCGGCAGCCGAGGTGCGAGCGTCCAGGCGAGACGTGCCGCTGCGAGAGCGTCCGCTCCGGCGTCGTGTGCGTTGTCCAGCGTGATGCCGTAGTGCGCGCAGACGTCAGCGAGCTTGCGGCTGCCTTTGCGGTAACGATCGGTGGCTTTATCGACAATCAGCGGATCGATCACCATGCCGCCGAGCCGTAGCGAGCCGAGATTCAGCCGCCGAAGCTCCCGGTCGAGGACGGTCAGATCGAATGCCGCGTTATAAGCCACGACCGCGGCACCGGCGAGCCAGGCCGCGCTGATCATGCCAGCGATCTCCGCGACCACCTCGGCTCGATCCCTGCCGTCACGGTTCGCCTGCTCGGTACTGATGCCATGGACGCGCTGAGCCTCGTCAGGGATGGGCCGATCGGTCTTTAGTAGCCAGCTCGTCGGCTGCCAATCACTGCCCTGAGCGATGCCGACCGTCGCGGTGACGATGTGCGCCTGCTCTGGGTGTGTGCCGGTTGTCTCGACGTCGAATCCACACAAGGGCGAGTCGCGCCACCTTGCCCAGCTCACGACGCCTCCGGGAACATCGGGCCGTCGTCCATCGGGATCTCGCCGGTCTCGATGTCGACCTGCTCGGCGTTCTGCAGCTCGGCCACGCGGGCGTTGATTGCGTCGCGCTTACCCGGATGCAGCCGCCACCAGTCGCGCAGTAGCTCAGTGTCCGTGCATTCGGCGATGCGCTCGTCCGCCAGGCCGTCTGAGCGAGGCTGTGGGGCGTCTGGAAGAGGGTCGACAGTGAACGGCTCACGCTTGCCGCGAGTGACCGTGAGATTCACTGTGAGCGACTTTTCGATACCCGACAGCGCCTTCACCCGAATGCCGCCCACCGGCTTCCCGGCCCACTTGACGGTCGGGTCACCAAACAACGTGACGCGCTTGCCGACGTACTTCGTCGCGTCGGTGCCCCATGCGTGCACCAGGATCCGGCGGACGGTCTTTGCTGGCCTCCAGGGCCGATCGAAGCCCTCCAGGTCGATCTGCACCGGTTGATCAGATGACGGCCCCTTACGGACTCCAGTGATGGTGAACGTCCGCTCGCCTCCAACTAAGTCCTCGAAGTCCATTTGATCGGATTTCGGGGCGATGGTGTCGGTCATGTCCATGTCACACCTCAATTGCGTCGTCGTAGATGTGGTCGAGATACCAGCCGGGTAGTGAGCCGGTGACGATCTGGTCGTCGCAGTATCCGGGCCAGGTGTTGGTTGATTTGCAGCGGGCGAACACGTCGGCTGCCCTGTTCATGAGCTCAGCGCCGGCTTGAAGTGACTCGTCGTCCAGCTCGATCACGACCGGCACGTACGGCGGATCCTTTTCGACGATCACGAACACGAACCGCACCGATTCAATGCCGGTCAGCGACCTGACGCCGTCGATGTAGTTCGCTGCCTGCATCGCATATCCAAAGTCGACCGCATGTCTCAGCCAGTCGCGAGGGTTGGCTGTGCGCGCCGTTTTCAGGTCAGCGATGGTGATTGACCGGGTGCCCTCCTTGATGGTCGGCAGCCAGTCGAGGCGAGCTCTGCGCCAGATGCCGTGCGCGGTGTCTTTCCAGAACAGCGACTGCTCAGCCTTACCGGTGCCCGCTTGGAAGAATCCGCCAGCCACCGGATGATTGCGCACCGACTCGACCATGGCGGTGATCTCGTCGAGCTCGGCCTGCTTGACCACGATGTAGCCGTCCGCCTCGTGCGTCTCTTTGAACTCTTTCGCCGCCTTGGTCCCTGCCGCACCATTGCACGACAGCACGCTCTCCGGGTACGCGATCGCTTTCGCGCCGGTGCCGAGGATCATGCCGTGAGCAATAGATCCGGCATCAAGAGCCTTGGTGCGCTTACTCGGGTGCGTCCGGTCGTAGTAGTAGTGCGCGGGGCAGTGAGGGTCGAGCAACAGTTTCGCGCCCGATGCGGACAGCGAGCCGTCGACGATGGGGTCGCTGTGATATTCGGCCTCGTCGAAGTCGTTGTAAATTCCGGGCTTCGTGACGATCATGCCGCCACCAGCTCTCGCGTGCGATCGCTCTCGACCTGCTCGGCGATGGGGCACGGGTCATAATCCGGGCCGCTGTCGGGGTCGATTTCGACGAGGTAGTAGCCGCGGCCGTGGCAGATCGGGCAGTGGTCATCGTGGCGGGGAGTGTCGCGGTTCATCGTTCGACCCCCAGCACGCGCTCCTCGATCATCTCGTCAACCTGGCGTTCGATCACGTCCTCGACCGAGGCGCACTCGGCGCAGATGTAGCCGTCCTCATCTCCGCGCCAGCCCTCGGTGATCAGGTCGGCGGCGTCGGTCTGCTTTCCGCACCCCTCGCAGTTGATGTAGATGATGTCCGAGTCATCCAGCCTGTCGATCTCTGCCCGGATCATCTGAACGAGCGCCTCTAGCGCGGCAGCGATCTGGGCTAGCTGTGTGTCACTCATGCCTGCACCGGCTCTCCATCGATGTCAACCTCGCGCAGCACGTGCACGGTCGGAGACTTGCATTTTGTGGGGTCGATAGGGCGGATCGAGTTGACCGGCGCAGTCACCTCGATGCGGGACGACTCCCGAGCCACGACGCGGGACAACCCCCAGGCCACGACGTGGGACGAGTCCCGAGCCACGACGCGGGACGACCCGGCGCCGTTTGATCCGAGCGTCAGCCAGACGTCAGCTGGTGAGTTGATGATGATTTTTTTGATGTCCTCGCGGGCGAGTGCCGCGTCCAGCTCGGACTGATTGTGGACGGTGATCTGGCTCATGAGACGCTCCTCCGTGGATCAGTGATAAGCAGGTGTGCGGTGCAATCGAAAACGAGCACCACGAGCAGCGCGATAGACAGGCCGAGCGCGCCGACAGTGGCGGCTGCGACCGAGGCTGCGGAGATGATGAGGATGCGTTTCATGGCCGCCTCGATCCGATGGCGACCGTCGCGATCACGCAGACGGCGATGATGATTGCCGCACCCAGCAGGGCGAGCATTGGTGTGAGCCCGGTCATAGCGCAGCCCCTCTCGCAATCTCGCTGTACTGCGCGTGTAGGGCGTCGACCTTCTTTTGCGCGGTCAGCATGCGGTCGGCCAGTCGATCGAGTTTCCGCCAGGCGTTCGCCTGCGCGACAGTCGTCCACTCGGGCGTGCACTCCATGAGCACGGCGTGTCCTCCCCACCGGTTGATGAGGTTCACGCGGTCCTGAGCGGCTGAGCGAGAGCGGTAGATCGGGCGATCGGAGGGGATGAAGAATTCGTGTGGTTCGCCCCATTTGTCTTCGCAGTACTCGTCCCAACCCTCAGGGGCGCCCTCGGCTTCGGTCGTCGGGTTGGCGTCCACGCGGAAGATGTACCCGTCGCCGTACATTTCGATGTCGTCGTCCCAGATCTGCTCTTCGTCGATCACGTACGCGGCTTTATATAGGCGGTTCATCAGGCGATCTCTTTCCGTGGTGCGAGCACCTGGCCATAGGTGCGAAGGTTGGCTATTGCGGCATCCCAGAGCCGGGCGTATCCGCGTGGAGTGAGGCGCGCATAGTAGGTGGCGCGCACGCCGTGGTGCTTGGTTTGGTACTCGTGGTCTTTCGGCTTGACCCAGCCCGCCTCGATGGCTTGCGCGGTCGGCTGGTTGTTTCGGACGGTGTTGCCCCGGATGATCAGCCCGCACCGTCCGGCGAGGTCGAAGATGTCATCGCGGAGGACCTTCACGCCCGGGTAGTTCGATTGCGCGTGGACTTTGAGATCGTTGGCGAGGTCGGAGATGGTGCGCAGTCCGTCCGCTTCCCGCATGGTTTGCGCCTGGGCGGCTGGGCCTTCGAGGGCAAGCGCCCGCCGTTCGGCAGCCTGCGCACGATTGAGTGCGGCTTTCCCGGCGTCCAGGATCGCGCTGATGCTGTCCAGGGACGAGAGGTCGAGGGCTGGCTTTGCGACCTCAGCCTCGCGGGTGCGGACTGCGAAGTACGCCTGAGCGCCTGCTACTTCCGGCTTGTTCGGATCGCCGTTCATAGCGACTAGGTACGCCGCAAAGCGGGACAGCTCGTAATCCTCTTGCGGCTTTGTGGCGGTAATTTTGCGGGATCCCGCAAAATTGGTTGCTACGTCGATTCCTTGGTTGATTGCCGACGAGATAGCTCGGTTGATCGGCACCTCGAGGTTGCGCCATGCTGAGTAGCCCATAACCGGAGCCAGTTCCCGAGCGCTCCAGTACTCAGAGCCGTCCGGGCGGGTCTTCTTGATCTGGTCGAACGGCGATCTGTTGTCGCCGCCTACGAATGTGATGGTCATCTGTTATGCTTTCCGTGAGTTATTTGTGCTCTCGGCGCTCATCTGTTGGCTCAGGTGGGCGCCGCTTTCATGCGGCCGAGACGTTGCGCTGATACGCGCGGTGCTCGGCGGGGGAGACGAGATACGGCGAGCGCCGCTCGGCCGGGTTCTTGCGATGCACCGGGAGAACGCCCTGGCGGATCAGCAGATACGCGGTGTTGCGGCTGATCTGCTCGATCTCGCACAGTGCGGCCAGCTCCACCGTGTGTCGGACGATGCCGTTTTCGTCGAGCGCGATGGTCATGCCGCAGCCCGCGATTCCGCGAATTCAACGGGTAGCAGGGAGCTCGGCGAGACATTCAGGGCCTCGGCGATGTCGCGCAATTCAGCGACGGTAAACGACGTACCGCCGCGCAACTTCTTTCGTAGGGTGCCGGTAGAAATACCGGCCTTGTCGGCGACCCAAGCTTGGGTGCGATCTGCCCGGCGGATCGCCTCTGCGACCTTC
This sequence comes from Propionimicrobium sp. PCR01-08-3, assembly GCF_030286045.1. Classification (NCBI taxonomy): domain Bacteria; kingdom Bacillati; phylum Actinomycetota; class Actinomycetes; order Propionibacteriales; family Propionibacteriaceae; genus Propionimicrobium; species Propionimicrobium sp. PCR01-08-3. The sequence continues at coordinate 22,133 of NZ_CP127391.1, read as the reverse complement.
GCGCCGGTCTCTTGGTTGGTGTGCATACGAGCACTCTAGTACACATGTGCGGACCAAGCAACCCAATCAGAACAACTTTTTGAATCGTTTTGTAGACCTTTAGTCTGCATAGGTGTACATTACGTGTATGACCGAGTATGGAGATTCATTCAATGCGGCCGTGGCGGCCGAGCTTCGGGCGCAGCGCGCCCGGCGTCAAATCACGGTTGAGCAGTTGACCTCATTGTCAGGGCTGGGGCGCACGAGTGTGCTGAACTACCTAAACGCAAAACGTGACATCCCCATGCCCGCGTTCATGGACTTATGCCGAGTGCTGGGAGTCAGTCCGCATGAGATTTTCGATGCCGCTGAGCACGCAATCGAGAAGCGTTGACGCTGGCATACCCAGCAGGCGGGCGAGTGTGCCGAGGTTGCTGACCGTGAGGTGTGACCACTTATCCGAACTCATGTTCGATACTCTTGCACGATCCTCTGACATTTTCCTGGCCTGCCTGCCCCAGCGGATCGCATCAGCGCGATCGTTTATGGCAACGTGGTCGTCAGCCCCGACAACGACTAGACGAAAACAACCCCCGGCCCGAGTTGGGCCGGGGGTTTAGTCATGCCCGAACGGTGATCATGATCGGCCGGTGATGTCCGCGACCTTCGAGAGGTCCGGCCTGGCCATGGAGCCGTATAAGTCCAAAGTTATAGACAGCTTCGAGTGCCCCATGACGGCTTGGAGAGTCTTGAAATCGGTGCCGGCCTCGATCTGCCGGGCAGCGAAGACGTGCCGCAGGTCGTGCGTGTGCAGCTCGGGCAGTCCGGCGGCTCTCCGGGCCTGCTCCCATGGTGTGCGCCAGGTCTCCGACACCCAAGGCTCGCCTTCGGAGCCGGGCAGACACAGCGGCCCCGAGGTTCGGAATCGCTCGGCGACCCAAGCCGGGCAGGGCACGTCGCGCGGATGGCCCGACTTCGGCGATCCGTAGATCGTCTGCCCGCCGATGCGCTGCACGGTGCGTTCGATGTGTAGCACGTAGCCTGAGCCCGCCTTGGCGACGTTCCTCGGCGCGAGCGAGGCCATCTCGCCGAGCCGCAGCCCGACCGCCAGCAGCGTCCAAAACTCAGCCTCGATGCCGACCTCGACGCACGCCTTCGCCAGCGCGTCCACCTGATCGGGCTCCAGGGACTCGACGCGGCGCTTCACCGACTGCCCGCCCGATAGGTTGGCGGCCGGATTGGCGGGCAGCATGCCGTCCTCCACTGCGAGCTTGAGCATGCCCTTGATGACTACCAGCGCACAGCGTCGGGCGTCCGTAGATCCGATGCGACGGTACCAGTCTCGGATCTCGCGGGCCGTCAGTGTGGATACGAGCCGGGCGCCCAGCTCGGGCTCGATGTGTGTGTGCCAGCTCGACTCGTAGCCTGCGCGGGTCTTCGGCTTGAGGGCGTCTTTTCCGGCGATCCATGGATCCCAGAGGTCGGCGAGGGTGGTTTTCGCGGCCTGCGCCTTCGGCGACATGCGCTGCTCGGCGAGCCAGTCGTCTGCGTCGTCGGCGTACTGGAAGCGCTTCTTCCGCTGCACGCCAGCGGAGTCGCGCCACCGCGCCTCCCACTGCAAGCCTTTGCCGTACTGCGCCGTACGGACTTTGCGGCGCTTGCCACCCACCACCTGCACTGTGTACCAGCGATCTATGCGTGCCATCCTGACTAGCCCTTTTTGACGATGTGCCCTTATATGTGCCCTCAGGGTATCAAACCCCTAGTCAAACGGGGTAAAACAGCTGACTCTTAATCAGCGGGTTGTGGGTTCGAGTCCCACGCGGTGTACCAGGTAAGTGGGGTCTGACTATGCCCGATGTAGCGCAATGGAGCGTAACGAGAGCCAAGCGAGCGCAAGGAAGTGTGCCCTCGATGTGCCCCCGAACTCCCCACCCCTCCACCCGCCCGTGGAAAGTAGTTCGGGAAAAGGGGGGGTTGGGGTTGCTTGGTACCTAACTTAGGTATTACAATAGAGATGTCAGCAAGACGAAGGGCAGTCCGGCAGGACATACCCGAGACCGAAAGGCACAGATCATGGCCAGCACGTACAGCACCGGAAACAGCAAGAGCCGTCGCGCCAAGTGGGCCGAGATTGATGGGCGGATGCCCTGGAGTCAGCTTCCCAAAGTCGCGAAGCACGGGCTAACCAAGGCCGAGGCGCTCGCCCTCAACCTGAATCTCGGTGAATGGCATCACAGCTCAACTTTCGCCAACCGGATCGAGTACTACTCGCCCGAAACTATCGCCCAGGTACTCGACGGCATCAGCGCTGATCAGGCGAAAGCGGTCGCCGCGATCAAGGCCGACTTCAACGCTTGGATGCGCGCCGACGAGACGACCAAAGGCATCGCACGGTTGATCGAATCTCGCGTCGATCAAGCCTGGGAAGATGCCGAGTGGACCCGATAAGGAGCACAAGAAAATGAATGGTGCAGAGTTTAAGACGATCCGTGAAAGCCTCGGCTTGTCAACTGGCTGGCTCGCGAACCATTGGGGGCTTGAGTCTGAGCGGGCCATACGGCGCTGGGAAGATGGGGACGCGCCTGTGCCTGAGCGTCGCGGCTTGGAGTTGGCGAGCCTCGAAGTTTCGGCTGAGCAGTCGGCTGACGACATGATCAGTTCGGCGCTTGGGCAGATCGGCCTGGACGACATTGATGATGTTGAGGACTTGGACAAGTCGGCTTGGCCGACTGTCGAGGTTCCACGTGTGGATGCGGATTGTGCTGAAACTGGTCTACCTGCGTCGTTTTGGAGGGCTATCGCGTTTCGGGTCCGCTGGGAGTTTGGCGGGCACGTGTGGTTCAAGTTCTACGGCGAGTGAAAGCGGTTCTGAAAATGGGAGAATTGTGGTTGCCCGTTGTTGAATACGAGGGGTTATATGAGGTGTCCGATCTCGGCCGAGTTAGATCACTGGATCGAGTCACAAAGCAAGGCGCCAAGAAAGTCGGCCGAGTTCTCAAGCCGCATAAGTCAGGGCATTCCACGCACCAGCAGGTACACCTTTGCAGAGACGGAACGTCAAAGTCGCGCAAAGTGCACCAGTTGGTGTTAGAGGCATTCGTCGGCCCGCGTCCGGATGGATGCATGGCTTTGCACTATAACGACGTAAAGACAGATAACCGACTTGTAAATTTAAGGTGGGGGACCTGCCAAGAGAACCGTCAAGACGCCATCAGGAACGGGTTACTTCCAGACGCATACGAGACGCGCCGCAAGGACTCCCCGGCGGCGATGCTCAGAAATCGAAAAATTGACTGGTCGCGTGTCGATATAAGCAAGTTTATAGCGCGCCGCTGATCGTGCACATGTCGGACGACACGCTGGTGGCGGCGCACCCCGAGCTGGAGGATACGCCGCATGAGGTACAGCAGATCGCAGCTGCGCTGGCTGCGAGTCGGGCGAAGGTGCGCCCGCTGATTGTGAGGGTCGCAGGGTAGACGCAAAAAAATGAGGCCCACCACCGCTAGATGCGATGGTGGGCCTCAACTATCAAATCACTCGATGAGCGCGCGTTCAGGAGCCTCGGGTGCGTCAGTATCGTCCCCGCTGTCGCCGCCCAGCTTGCCCCGCAGCAGCACGTACATGGCTTGCGAGGTGGTGACGACGCCGGCGAGCATGATCAGGCCGCGGACGATGGCGTCCAGCCAGGCGTCGGGCAGCACAATGATGCCGGTGATGACGGCCTGGATGACGCCGAGCAGGATCGCGACGATCAGCACGATGAGCCGCTTTTGGTCGCCGGTCAACTTAGATTTAGCTAACCCCCACACGAGGGCGGGGACGAGCGCCAGCGAGATGATGACGGTGAGCGCTTGAGTTGCGTCCATATTGCTCCTTTTAGTTGTTATGGCTGGCCATGTATGCGTAGTCGTCTGCCCAAACCTCGCCGGGATAAGTGGTGCCGGGCATGCAGTCCGCCTGGAAACGCTTCACGGCGTCGATGGTGGGCTGCTCGAAGATGCCGTCGGCCCATCCGTCGTCGTGGTCGACTTCGGCGTATCCGTGGATGATGAGCCAGCGCTGGACGGCCTGGATAGCGGCCCGGACGTTGTCGCCGTCGTATCGGGCGTCGCCGCCGTGCACCTGGTCCGGTCCCTCGATATCGCCTAGCCGGTCCCAGCCGTTCGGGTCGAACGGGTAGGCGGGGAAGCTGACGGCGCCGCCGCTCGCTGGGGCGGCTACCGCAGGCGCGCTGCCCGTGTCCGCGCTGAGGTTGTTGTAGTACCAGCGGGCCCGCTCCTGATACCAGTCGCGCCACTTGGTCCAGATCTCACCGGGACACGACGTGCTTGTGAAATTGCGGTGAGGGAACAGGTTTTGCCCCCAGGTCGGCAGGCCGAGTCCGTAGTGGCGGCAGATCGCAGCCGTGAGGTGCGTGCCCGCCTCGTATGTGGCATCGGAGATGGCCATCGAGCCGGGCAGGTTTGCGTGCTCGATACCGATTGAGGTCAGGTTGGTTCCCCAGTCGCCGGCGTGCCACGCGGTGTCTGAGTCGTTGACGAGCTGTCCGATGCGCCCGTTCACGTCCACCTGGTAATGCGCGGAGGCTTCACGGGTCTGCCAGACGTCCCAGATTTGCTGGATCGAGAGGCTGCCGCCGTTGTGGTGGATTACCACCTTGTCGATGGCGTGACCCTCACGGCCGGGGCTGTAGTGAACATTCAGCAGCTTGTATTCGTCGGGTTCGAGATTGAGCCAGTCCATGGTTATTGCTCCTTGTGGTTGAGATGGATGTCGTAGGCGATGGTGAGGCCGGCGACGATGAGCAGGATTGATTGGCAGACGCAGATGATGATCAGTGCGTGCATGCGGCCTCCGGGCATGAAAAAAGCCCGCACGTGGCGGGCTCGGGTTGGTCGGATATTCAGTTGGTGCGTTTGCGGCCGATCGCTCGCCACATGCGTTGATGCTCGTCCCGGGCGTTACTGTCGATGGTCTGAATGCGCTCCGAATCTTGGCGGCGCTCTGCTCGCTCGTCCGACAGGTCGCGCTTGATGTCGCCGAGTTGGTGGCCCTGCGACGACTGGACGTCAGCCATCGACTGAACCTTGCCCTCGATGCTGGCTGTACGCCCGGCTATCGCCCGGATTTGCTCGGTGATCTCGTGCATCTGCGGCCCGAGCTTCGTGACCTCACCCGCGATGTCTTTGACTTTGTCGAGGTCGTCTCGCAGGTTGGTTTGGTGTGTGTTGGACACCTGGTCGCGGATTTCTCTGCCCTGCGCGTGGACCTTGCCGAGCATCACGAGCGCGGCTACCAGGAGCGCGCCCAGGGCGACCAGGATGGCGGCGGCATCGTTGATCAGGCCGACGACGGGCGGCTCCATGGGGATCATTTACGCCTCCGCTATCCACGAGCCACCGAAGACGAGCGTCCCGGTACCGCCGCCGGTCCACACATACAGCGAGTTGTCGTCGTCCGGGAAGATGGCTGCGTTACATCCGATGTTTCCGAAGTTCTCGCACACGTCGACTGCTACCTGGTGGCCTGCGGCTGGTCTATATCCGGCTGGAATGGTCCCCACTTTCGTCCAGCCCGCTGCCCATGTGCGGGACGGCGACCTGCCCCGCAGGGAAACAAGATTGCCGGTCTTGCACACTTGGATGTCCTCGACGAATATGCCGACCGCTGATGGGACTATTTTCCAATCTGTGAGATTGGCGGCGACAATCCCCCATTTGCCCCACTCGGTCAGCTTCTTGCTTCGGATATAGGTGACACCGTCGGGCGTGACCAACGTTTGCAAAAACCCTGATCTTGGAGTAATAAAAGTCGTTGGCGACAACAGCTCCACCCGCAGCATGAACCCGCCGGACACAGGAGAATTGGCAATCCCAACCGGATTTTCGGTAGTGACGAACCAACCGCGCTCCGTCTTATAATTCAGGTCCGTGCCATCAGGTAAATCACCAACCTGAGATGGGCTGGCGAACAACATCGAGCTGTTATTGCCTATATACAGTTTGCCGCCTAGCCCCACATCTTGGCTGGTATCTAGTCGCGGCGTGGTCATTTTGATGGTACCCAAGGCGGGATTCACGCCCAGCTTGCCAATCTGTGCGCCAACCTCGTCGGTCCACACAATATTAGCACCATCGGCGCTCGATATTCTAACCGAGCTTTGACCAAAGTTGCCGTCTATCACCACATCGTCGAGATAGCAGGGCAATGCCGGAGTGCTGGTATTATCAAGGCTTAATTCGGCTTTGATGATCACCCGGAGGGTGTTGGCGGCCACGAGTTTTACATTCTCGATATGGACCCAACCGGTGCCAAGATCACTGAGACTACTGCCACTCAAACTCAGCGAGGTAGACGGGTAATAGAAATTGCCTGACTCTTGGCTCCAATTCAGCACCTGAATCTTTGACTCAACAGCCCTTAAATCCCCATACGTCTTATAGTTCGGAATATATAGCCAGAAAGACAAGAGATAAGAAGATAGGGACGAGTTGAGACCGGTCAGTTCGATTTGAATCTTGGATTCATTCCGAATATATGACCCCGACCCGAGGGAATTGCCTACCGTGCGCTTGTGGCTCATGGTAAGGCTTTTGGTGCCAGTATGTGCTGTTGAGCTAACTCCTGGTGCCGAGAATCCCGACTCAATTACCTCCAGCCAACGATTAGGCTGCTTGAACGCGGTGGATATTACCCCAGACTCGAAACCCTCCTCGAAGTGTGTGGCGTCGCCGTCCTCCGCATTGATCGTCAGAGAGCCGCCGACCAGATTAGCTCCGACCGCGGTGAGGGCGCCGTCCGAACCGAGAATCGCCAAACTCTCGTTGCCGTCGGCGTCCGTCCCCTTCGCCACCACGCCACCCTGGTCGATGAGGACGCCTTGACCCTCATCGAAACCAGCGGTTTTGAATTGCCCCGACAGCAGCAGGTCTTGCACGTCGATCTCGCCTGCAGTAATCTTGCGCACCAATAGCTTTTCCAGTAGAGCTTCACTTGCGGTCACCTTGGGGGCCGTGATAGCCCCATCGGCAATGGATACCGTACCGGCGCTGCCAGGAACAAGGATCTGATCAGCCATGATGGTGTAGCTCGACCAAGCAGTCCCGTTGGAATACTTCAGCCCAATGAGCTGACCGGATGAGTTGGTGACTCCCCAGATCCGGCCAACAGCTTGGCCAGGGTCGGTTGTGGAGAACTTGATCAAACCCTTAGCTGAGGCATCCGCAAGGTTGGCGACCTCCATTGCCTGGCTTGCAGCAGTGTAAGAAGAGACCTTGCTCACATCTCCCCAGCTGAACGTTCCGTCCGTCTTCACTGTGAGGGGTGCGGACCACAAAGCTGTGCTTGTGGTGTAGGCAGGCTCCGTGATCGTCCAAGAGCCTCCCGGAGGATTGGCCGTGGGCTTTGCCGGGGCCCCAGCTCCAGCACCTGTCAGGATGTAGTAGGGCGTGATGGAGGACACTCCAGCTCCGTCTTTACCCGGAGCTCCCGGAGCCCCCGGAGTACCTGGAGTACCTGGAGCTCCATCTGAACCGATCTTCCCGACTGAGTAACTGTTCGTCGTGGAGTTGTCCGTGTAGGTGATGATGGTGCGTGTCCACAAGAATTGCGAGGCGCCGACAGCCGGGATCACGGTCTGCCAGGTGCCAGAGGGCACAACAGTGCCTGAGGTTGAGGCCTGATAGGCCACCGCCGAGGAAACGATCCCGCGCCCCGGAGCCCCATCATCGCCAGGGGCGCCCGCGTTGCCCGTCAGAAGCACCGGCGCCGAAACCGAAGAAGTGCCGTCGCCCTTCTCGGTAGTAACGCGCTCCCAAATGAAGGTGCCCGCAGTGCGAACCGGTGTGGTTGTTGACCAGCCGGTGGTGGGTGCGGTCGTCTCGGAGCTCGAAACCGCCCACTCGGTAACCACCTGCACAATGCCCTCCTGGAGGGCTCTCAGCGCGTCCTGAGCGGCCTGATCGGCTGCGGACTGTGCGGCCTGCACGTCGTCAGTGATCGTCGCGACCTCAGAGGCGATCTGCTCCGCCTTCTCCGAAACAACAGTCAGGCGCTCGGCCTCGTTTTTGACCGTCCGGTCAATAACAATCTCGTTACCGTCAGCATCAACCTGGCCGGTCGGCACCGTCCACACCATGTCGCCGCGCTTGCCGAGGTCCTTCACGCCGGCGGGCGCGGTCTGCTTAGCCTGCGCCTTCGAGATACGCGAGGCCAGACGACGAGCCACCTCACGCGTATCAGGATTCAAATTGACGCGCTGCACCATCAGTCCTCCTGAAGTTCGACCGTGTACGTGGATGCGCCGACCGTGCCCGAGCGGTTAATGCACCGCCACGGCTTCGTAGCCTTGGGGATCGACCACCAGCGGGTGTCCGGCACGAGCATGCACGCGTCACCCGTCCACCAGCGTGAGACGCCAGCCGACGGATCATCGCAGGCGAGACTGATCGGCACCTGCACCGTGGGCTTGGCTTTCGCTGCGACGTCGGCGTCCGTGTGCTGCTGCACCAGCTCGGCGTTATCGACGCCACCGTCAGCCATCACCGACTCAAGAACCGGCAACCGATACCGGATCGAATCCTCAGCGGTCGCGATCGCGATAATCTGCCCGGCACCCTCACCCGACCCGTAGCCGTAGACACGCGTGGAGGGCGTCCACGCAACCTTGGGGCCGACGCTGGTGATAGTGGAGTGCGGCGCCGTCATGTCGATGCGCGGCATCCGCTCCTGCCCGATATACGGGCTGACCGTCGATCCGGCAACCATGCGCCACCGGATACGGGAGCCCTCCTCGCCCGGCATCCACTCCGGGCGGAAAGCGATGTCCGGGCCGTTGATGACCTCGGTCATCTCCGTGAGCCGTTTCCACAGCCCGTTGTTCTGCAAATTCCAGGGCTCCATGTCCCGGTAGTTCGCGGTTCCGTCAGCGTCCGGCATGCCGTCCACGATCGGTAGGTATCCGTTGCGCTGGATGCTCTGCTGCACGTACAGCCAGGCGAGTCTGGAGAGGTTGCCGGCCGACAGTTTGACGTTGCCGCCCTTCGCGAGAGCCTCACCATCCGGATAGTTTTTGTCGAGCACGATCCACTGATTGAGCAGCGCCTCAATGCCCTGAGCGGACAGGTCGACCGTGAGCAGCTTCTCGGCCGGGGGTGCGGTGATCGGCCCGGCAGTGAGCGGCTGCCCGTCGTAGCAGACCAGCAGACCGTTGGACCACGGGAAGATTGAGCGTTCCCAGTATTCGCGCAGCACGTCCGGCAGATCACCGCCGTCCACACGACGCCGCGGCAGACCGTACTTCGGGACGGTCGCTTTGCACTCGGGGATTCCGTTCAGCGGACCATCCGACCACGTCGCAGCGGTCGGACCGATCCTGGCCACCACCTGCCCGGTGAGCGTCTCAATCAGATGCACCGACCAGCTCACTGGATTGCGCCCTTATCCCAAATCTGGATGCCGGCATCAACCCCGGAAACAAACCGGTACGGCTTCGAGCCCCACGCGAACACCTCCGTGTAGGTGATCGTGTTCTGCGTGTTCGCGGCCACCTGGAGCGGGAGAATGAATGTCTTAGGTTCCCACGCGTCCGTGTACTCGGCCGCGAAATCAAACTTCGAGACTCCGTTGAGTTTGATGCGGTGCTTGTAGATGCCCCGATCCCACTTGTACGGGTCGTTGTATCGGGCGGTCGAGATGGACTGCGTGATGCGCAGCTCTAACTCCCGGTCGGTCGGGAAGATCGGCAGGGTGCCCTGAAAAGCGGTCCACTCCGGCCCGTCGTAAGGCACGTCCTGGCCGTAGTCGTCTCTCCATTCGGCGATCTTGCCGGTCGACGCCGTAACAGGCAAAGCGAAACGCTGCGCTTTGTCGACCCCCATCTGCGCGGTCGATGTCGCACCGGCAGGCACGAGCGCGGACGCGATAGTGGTGCCCGGCGTGGCCATCTCCGACCCGATCCGCACCTGACCGACCAGATCGCCATTGGTGCCTGTTGTGGCCGTGACATAGATGTAGTCCCGGCGTGAACCGGTCGCAGGGGCCGGAAGCGCAGCGATCGTGCCCGACTCCAGCGGCACCTCCACAGCGAGCCCGACACCGGTGGACACAACCACAGCGCCGGCCTTGTAGTGCCACAACATGTCATTGCCGCCGACAACCTGGCAGCCCGCAATGATGCCAGGGTTGCCCCAGCGTGATCCGAGCAGCCGCTGCATCCCGTCCGGGGTGGTGCCCCGGATGTCGCCGGATGCAGTCTCGATCGGTGCGAGCCCAAGCGGATATCCCATGTCTCTCTCCTAAATCCAGGTGTCTCGTACCGTGGCAAGCGCGCTACCGGTGCCGCCCTGCAACGTCTCCAAACGGACCGTGATCGAACCGTGCGGGGGTACACCAAACCAGTCGGCACGCGACAGCTGCACACTGCGATCGAGCCCGTTGACCGTCACTGTGCCGCCCATATCGACCGTCACCGGCACCGTTTTTGAGCAGGCGCCGACCCACTCGACCACATGCTCGCCGTCGGTCAGCCGGAAGCCGGAGCCGTCATCCACCTCAACGGTGAACGTCGGGTAGGCGGTCGCGTTGCCGTCGTTGGTGAGTTGACGCTGCACATTGCGGGCGGCGCCGAAACTCAGGATCGAGGGGCCGCGCGTCACCTCAAACTCGATCGACTCCGACGCATCCGGTGTGCCAGCCCAGGCGTAACGATGCTCGGGAGTGGACGCCTTCGCACCGTCGAAATAGTCACCAAGCACATCCGACTGCTCGATCAGGCAGGCGTCCAGGTCCAGAGTGGTACCAGCAGGGAAGTCGGTCACGGCGGCTGCGTACAAAAACACTTGCGCATTAGTGGTAGTCGCGGGTGCATTACTTGACACCGAAAGCCGCACCCACTGCCCAGCCCGCACCAGCTGAGGGTCGCCGTACTCTTGCTTCAGATTGCCGACCACTGGGGCGGTCTGCTTCAAGAAGCGCAGCGCCGCTCGTATGGAGATATCAATCGACGTACGGACGTAGATCGACCCCGTATACGTCACACCCTCAGCCGCCCCGAACGCGGACGGGTCGGTTATAGCCAAATGCAAACCTGTTGCCGCCCTACCTGCGCCTGACGGGCGGATTTGCGACACATACCCAGAGCCGGACGGCACACCACCGTCTGCAACGACGATGGCACGAGTTGCAGCGACGCCCCAACCGTTCTGGCTCGCTCCCGCACTGACAGACGCATCACCAACCGCACGCGACGCCGTGGTGCGCGGGTAGACCATCAGATTCCGGCGGGACTCGCGGGTGGTGACCTTCGGCGCAAACAGAGGGTATTGCAAACCCACACCAGAGCCCACCGGATGCAGCAATGTTTGACGCGGGGAGCCGTAAAGGTGAGGGTCGGGGGCGAAAAGGGGGAGCTGCCAATCTGCGACAGACTCCTCGTCGTTGAACACGGCGGACACCTTCGGCTGGCCGTCCAAGACAACCTGGCACGTGCGAACGGCTCCGTCGCGATCCTCCTCAAGCGTGCCGAGCTGCTTGTCGCTGAAAAGGCCCGGTATGCGCGCGAGCGCAGACTTAACCTGATCTTCAGACCCGACCAAGGTCCCCTCAAGCGTGACCTCACGGCCAGGGCGCCGCATGTTTCCGATTGCGGCGCCGTCACCAAGAAGATCCTCCTTGGTCAGCTCTGAGCTTGTCCCGTCGAGCCCGGCGGCATCGGTCAGGACGCCGTCCTGCAAGTCCGTATGATTCGCGGACGCATGCAGGACGACCCCCAGCCCGTCGGTCACTTTGATCGAATACACCTAAACCACCTCTCGCAAACCCCACAGCAGGTCGTCGAGATCGCGGCGAACGCTGCGATCGTCCTCCTTGTAGGTGGGCGAAAATACGACGGTGGTCCCGCGGCCCAAACGCTTGGATTCATCGGCGTCGTAGACGCGCTCCCCGCCCTCGAAATCCACCAGCTCCGGGCCGTTCTCACCCACCCATGCGAGACCCCGGCGCGCATTATTGGTGCCGGTCGCGTACCCGACATATCCGCCGCCATTGCGAACCGAGACAACACCCGGCACATTGTTCGGCCCGCCATAGCGTGCCTGCGAATACCGGAAGAATGCGAGAATCTGATCGACCGGATTCAGCCAATTGTTGTGTCCCGGCCAGGCGTACGCATCAAACGTCGGCTGGATAAACTGCATCAGCCCCTTCGACGGAATACCCGCCGCCGCATTTGAATCCCAATCGTTGGCAGCATTCGGATTCATGCCCGACTCGTTCTGCGCCACAATCTGAGCCGCATCCCGATACTGCGCGTAATTGGCTCCGGCAACAGCTATCGCAGCCGACCACCAATTATCGAAACTGCCGTCCGAACCACTGAAGCTGAAGATCGAAGCAATCTTCGATTGCACCCAGTCCACGGCCGCGTTGATCAGGCTCGTTCCGGCACCCTTCACCATGCTGGTGAACGGATTGTTGGACAGCTCGTCCATGATGCCGAGGAATCCCTTGATCTTGTCGATGATGCCGAGCACGTCGAACCCGCCACCCGAAATCGCACCATCCAAAAGCTGGTTCGGGTCCATTGACGCACCGGAGGCGTCCTTCGCGCCGAAATGCAGGTGCGGGCCCGTGGATGCGCCGGTAGATCCGACGAGACCGAGGATCGCCCCGGCGGCTATCTGCTGGCCTGCCGAAGCAATGATCGACGACAGGTGCCCGTAGAAGGTGCTGAAAGCACCCGAGTTGATCTCGACGTAGTTGCCGTAGCCACCATTCCAACCAGCACGAACAACCATGCCCGAGGCGGCTGCCTTGACCGGCGTCCCCGACGGGACCGCCATATCGATGCCGTCATGCATCTCCGCGCCATAGAACGGCCCGTTACGGTAGCCATACCCCGACGAGACGGTGTACCCGTCGACCGGAACCACGACGCCGCCGTTCGCATACCCGCGCCACAGCCGCATCGACTCGACCGCCTTGACGCCACCATGGGCAGCGATGTCATCCTGAGACCAGACAATCTCGCCCGCATGCACCGTGCCCGCCGGCTGATACTTGCCGCCAGGCCCTGTGTAGCCACCAGACCAATAGTCGGCCTCAAAATGCGGCACCGTGACAGCGTCAACACCAAAGACTCCAGCAACATCGTTATAGGTCTCCACCAGGGGTGCAACCACCCGGTTGATCACAAACTCAACCGGCTTCGCAGCGATGCCCTTGATGGCAGTCCACGCAGTATCAATACCGTCACGCATCGCCTCAAAGGCGCCGACGACGTTATCCTTGAATCCCGTGAAGGCCGGGACGATCGTGCCTTGGAACCAATCCACGACCGGCTGCACGATGTTGTAGCGGATCCAATCCCAGGCGAGACCGATCCCGTCGCGCACGGTGTTGAAGACGCCAACTATCGTGTCGCGCCAGAATGTAAATGAATTGACGACGACCCCGACCAGCCAGTCGATTACCGGCTGAATAATGTTGTACTGAATCCACGACCAGACGGCAGAAATCTGATCCCGCACCCACGTGAACGCCGTCGATATGGCGTTCACAACAGTCTGAATGATCGGGAATGCAGTGTTTTGGAACCAGCCCACCACGGCGCCGATAACCGTCTGAATACCATTCCATACCGGCTCGATAATGATGTGCCACAGCCAGTCGAACACCGGGGCGAGAACCGTCTCAATGACGGTCTTCCAAAACTGGATGATCACCACAACAGCGGTCACTGCGATAGCGATCGCCGTCTTGATGGCAGTCCACACCGGCTGAATAATGTTGTCGTTCAGCCACGACATGGCGGTGCCGATCGCATTCCAAGCAGTCTGGAATGCGGGGATCACCGTGCCGGTCACCCAATTGACGACAGCGCCGATCGCGTCCCGTATCGCCCCGAACACGTTCTGCACAAGATTGCGGAACGGCTCCACATTGTTGTAGGCCCAGATCAGGCCAGCAACCAGGGCAGCGATAGCGGCGATAGCCAGACCGACAGGGTTCGCGGCCATCGCCGCGGTGACAGCCTTGATAGCCAAACCGAGCTTCGACACCACACCCGTGACCGTGGAGATAATCGAGGTAATCCCGGAGAAAGCCTTAAACGCCCCAACCCCGACGAGCAGGCCGGCAGCGAGCGTGCTCACCAGGCCCGTGTTCTGCGAAATCCAGTTCGCGAACGATTCGATCACCGGCAGGATCGCGGTGATCACACTCGACGCCAGCGTGATACCAGTAACCAGCAGCGGCATCACCGAGGAAGCAAGATCGGCGCCGACAGACACCAGCATCGGCAGAATCCCGAGCACCGCACCCAAAGCAGGCATCAACGCGTTCAGGACGCCGGGCAGAGCATCGGCGATCGCCTGAACGAACGGGGCGATCGCGTCACCAACCTGCCCGAACGCCCCACCCATCTGCGTGGCCACGCTTCCAACAATCTGGAAGGCGGACGACAGGGCGGGTCCTGCAGCCTGCAACAGTTCACCAAGCGCACTACGCAGCGGCTCAGAGCTGGCGACCATGGACGCGAACAGGCCGACAACCAGGCCGACAGGGCCACCAAGCTTGGCGAACTCAGGCCCGAGAATCGGTATCCCCTTGAGCAGCGGGGCGAGTGCTGAAGCCGCCGCACCAATTACCGGTGCAAGGCCCGCGAATACGCCCGTAAACCCAGAGATGTTCACCTGGCCGCCGGATATCGTGTTACTAACGCGCTCCAGCCCGCCAGCCAAGCGTTCCGCACCGGCCAGGGCGGACTCACTGAAGCTGTCAAACAAGGGTTGAAGGGCTGTCGTCAACCCATCAATGACCGGGATGAGCGCGACACCCACGACACGGATCGCTTCGAGGGCAGGTGTGGCCCCAGCGGCACCCAAACGGCTCAAGGCTGCTTGAACGTTCGCCATCGCGCCAACAAACGTGTCGCCGCCAGCGAGTGCAGCGCCGCCCAGACCTGCCTCCATCGCGGCCGCGAACGTCTCGAAGTCGATCTGACCCTTCGACACCATGTCGGACACGTCCGCCGAGGTGACACCCAGCTGATCCGACAAGAACTGGAGAACGGGCACGCCCGAGCTCATGAGCTGGAGCATGTCGTCGCCCTGCAGCTTGCCGCGGGCGGCGACAGACCCGAAGATCGTGCCGATGTCGGTGAGAGAGCGGCCCGAAATCTGGGCGGTGTCGGCGACAGTCTTCAGCACATTGGTCATATGCTCGCCCGACTGGACGCCGGCAGCCGACAAAGACGCGGCGACGGTCGCGGCGTCACCGAGCCCGTAAGCGGTACCCTTCACCGAGTCCAGGGCCGACTTCATGATCCCGGACACCGAGTTGGCGTCGTGACCCAAGCCGGTCAGCTTGGCCTGCGCATTCTCGATACTCAGCGCACGGTCAATGCCGCCCTTCGCGGCCAGACCAGCAACAGCCCCACCCACCGTGGCCAGCGCGGCGCCGCCGATCTTCGCCACACTCGTGAACGCACCCGAAATGCTGGAAGTCATCTTGGTGGTGTTGACCCCACCAAGCTCCTTCTCAACCGAGGCGCGAACGCCCTTCATGCTGGGAGAAATCTGAATCCAGGCCGTACCGAGATCGAGAGCCATGACACCTCCCGGGCATGAAAAAACCCGCAGCCAGTTAGGATGTGGGTCATGGGTAAGCAGAAGACCAAAGTTGTTCGGTTGTTTATGGGCAAGAGGCTGGGTGGCGGTAATGACGCCAAGAAGCTGGCCAAATTCAAGGCCGATGGCTGGGAGGTCATCAGCGAGGTTGCTGACCAGACTTGGACTGGCCAAAACAACGGCTACATCACGTACACACTCTCGAAGTAGCTGTTAAGTGCTGCGCTGCTGCAGCGCCTCGGCTTTCCGGACGAATCGTTCTTGTTGTTCGCGTTGCTTGTCCCGCCAGCCGACCTCGGGCGGCTTGGGTTGCGGGATCTTCTTCCCTGCCAGTGAGGAGCGGATCGCCCAGCCTTCCTCGTGGATGGCTACTTCTTCATGGGACCAGTAGCCGTTCCCGCCGACAGCACGCGCCAGGTTCGATCCCGGCGGAAGCTGGGAGATGAGCACCCACGCTTTGCGTGGGGTCATCCGTCCCCGATACAGGTCGAGCATGTCCACGCCGTAGACGCGTTGCAGGTCGGCTTCGATCTCCTGCCCGAACTCCGCCAGAAGCCCGGGCAGGCTGATCAGTTTCCCGCTTGAATGGCCTCAAACAGGCCGTTGAGCCACTCGTTCACAACATCCATGCCGAGCCGCTTGTTGTCGCCCTTCAAATGCTTCAACACGGAAGCCTTCTGATCCCCGACAATCAGATTGAACATGGCGAACGGCGCGCCGGCGTTGGCCTGCTCCAGCAGCTCGAAATCGTTCACCGCGTCCCTCTCAAACCGAAGATCGAACCCGTCGTAGGTGATCTCCACGAACTCATCCTCGGACGCTTCAACCTTCGCCGCATGATCGGCGGGCATTTTCGCCCCGGCAGCTTTCGCGGCTTCCTTCGCAGTGGTCTTCTTCTCAGTCATGATCGTTTTTCCTCTCGCATGAAATGTTGTGGTGGTCTCTCGCTTAGGGGTTTGGGCCCGGCCCTGCCGTGCGAGAGAAACGACAGGGCCAGGCAGACTAGCTAGCTGCCCGTGGTGTTCAAGGCATCCAGGATCTGCGGCGCGTTCGTGAGCACGTCGAAGTCCTTCAACACACCCAGGTTGTGAGCCCAGGCCGAGATTTCGCCCGCCTTGAACGCAACATCGGAGCGCTCACCCAGCGCAAGCAGCGGGAAAATGTACCGATACTGCACGCCGGGATGCTCCGTATCAAACGTGTCCCAAACACCGCACAGCTTCTCAATCTTGCGGTTCTTCTTCGCATGGATCCGCGCGTACTCGCCCACCCGTTCCGCGGTCGCGGACAGATTCCACAAAATGATGTCGAGCTTGGTTTCCAGCACGGTCGCCGTCAGCGAAGTTTTGGACTCATCCATGAACTGGGTGACCTCGGCGTGGCCCTGATGCCCGGTAATCGACTTCACCGAATCATCCATCCCCAACGCCGCCCCATCATCCGACAGCCACCCGCACTCGGTGAGAGTATCGGGAACCTCAGAATCCAAGGTGAGCGAATCCAGGTCGACGGTGTACGGGCCCAAATAGAGCGCATCATCATCCGAACCAAAAATATGAACATTGCTTACATCAACAGCCATTGGTCTGCCTCCTTAACGGCAAAGAGTTGTGAGTTGATAGGTGGCCGAATATCTGGGTGAAGCCGTGTCAGGATCCGGATTGTCGGCCGGCGTGGACCCCTGCACGTGAGAGACGGGAACATCTGATTGCGGCAGGCTGTGCATGGCCTCATCTACCGAGTTAGCCACCTGCCAGGCGTTCTGCGTCGAGATGGAATACGAGTCGATCGTGAACTGGACGTGCTGCTGAACCCGATTCGATCGGCCCTGCCCGCCCGTAGCGATCACCCGAACAAACTCGGGTTCATTCTCCGGCCGTGTCGACACCACCCGGACCCCGATCGCGTCCGCAAGATACGCGGAAATGAGCTTCTTCAGATCGGGTGGCTTCATAGGCCTTCACCCACAGCCTTCTCGATCGCGTGATCCTTGGCCTGCTTCAGCTTCGCCTTCGCAGAGACCGCGCGCACATAGGCGCGGGAACGATCCCCCTTCGTGGACACATCGGCCTCGAAACCGTCACCGCAACGGCCCTTCACCGTGTTCCCGGCCGAGCGGACCGCGCTGGTCACATCGGTGCCCTTCAAAAACTGGGCGATCTTCGCGTGGTTCAGTTCCACATTCACTTTCGCCATGTTTTCGCCTCCACAGCCTTCAACGTCACCGATAGGCCCATCGGCCAATCTGCTGGCTTTCCCTCCACCGTGTATTTGGTGCCGTCAATGACCAGCACGTCGGTGGCTACCACATCCGGACGTTTATCCGGCCAGTAGACGGTTGGCTGGGTGATGACCGGGGTTGCTCCCGGCTCGACCGGCTCCGAGGTGCCGCCGGGCGCAAACAGGGCGTCAGGTAGGGGTGTGGACGAGATTGCCCCAGACCCGATAATCGGGTCGCCGTAGTCGTCATGCTCGGGCTCAGATTCACGCAACCGGACAACCGGAACCATCCACTCATCCATCACGCGAACCCTTCAGTAGGTCAACCTCAAACGCGCCCTGACCACCCAGGCCGAGACGCTTCCAATGCACTTTCGTGAAACTCAACGAGCCGACCGACGTGGCGTACTGGAAGGTTTTCTGGAACGGCCCGGTGGTTTGCTGAATGCTGTTGACGCCAACACCGGGGCCGGCCTGCGCGTAGGCGACCATGTCGCACACAATGTCGGCCACCAGATTGTGGTCCACCCTCCCATCCGCAATCAGCTGGTCGATGTCGTAGCCGCGCGCCGTAGTTTCGGCCCGGACGATCCGGGACGCCCTGGCCAGCATGGCGTCCAGATGATCGAACGGCGCGCCAAAACCGTTGGACGTGTAATAGTCGGCTGTCGCGAACGGCTCCATCGGTTACCCCCTGAATCGGATCGCATGCCGTGGGACGAAGTCCTCCGGCTGGTCCACCACACGCTCATCGTCCCGATGGTCGACCAGGCTCGGATGCGTATACGCGATCTTTTCGCCGCGCTTCCGGGCCCAATGAGTGATCGCCTCATCGGTCGGCGACGGGTCGCCTGCCAAGTAATCGAGTAGTGATCCGGCAATGCACTGAGGGATCGCCAAACCGACCGCATGCCATAACGCGTCAGCGAAAATCCACCTATCGCCGCGGGCGTCAGCGCGATCAATCAGGGCCTGGACTCTCGGACCCTGAACGCTCGGCGATGTACCCGCCCAACGACCGGTACCCAAATACAGGGACACGATCTCCGGGCGCATCCTGGCCACCAAATAGTCGTCCAGGGCGCTCCGGAAACCAGTGCAGGGGATCGCGTCATCCTCCAGCATCACCAGCACGTCAGCGCCCGTCCCAGCCAGCCTTCTGAGGGTTTCCTGATGATTGACGCGCTCGCCATATCCGCCGTCGTCGACCTGCAGAACCTCGGCGCCCACCTCGGTTGACAGCCGCATCGCCTGCTCTAAGCGGGATAAAACCGCGACCACGCCGACAGCGATTCTCATCTCGGGTTCGCCCGCTTCCATGCCGTATATCGGGAGTCGTTCTCGAACTTCTTCACGCCGTACTTGTCCTCAAACAGGCGGACCATTCCCCACGTCAGCTCGTCGGGGACGCTGGTGCCTGCCGTTTTCGACGTCAGATGTTTCACCCTCGCGGCCGACACCAGCATGGGTTTCACGCCGACAGCCCGCGCCTGCTCAATGACAACGTCGTCTGCGCACCAAAAAATGAAGTCCTCGTCCAGCCCGTGTAGTTCCTCCCACAGGCTGCGTTTCATCATGAAACACCAGCCACAGAAATGCCGACCGTTCGTCCAGCCGGACTCGTTGACGGTGAAGCCGCGCTGACGGTCGTCGCCCGGATTGACCGGGGAAACAAGCTCATGGTCGGCTGCGAGAAGCTCCGCGAGCCAGTCGGGCTCGAACTCCAGGTCATTGTTGGCGAACACGACCCAGGGGGCGAAACCTCGCCTGGCTCCGTTGTTCATGAACTTGTTGTAAGCGAATGGTCCTGGCATGTGGACGGTCGTCGCGCCCCGATAGCGGACGCCCTCAGTCTGTTCAATGACGATCACGTTGATCACGAGCGGATCGGGATTGCGTCCAGCATTCTCGCGGGCCGTGTCGATGGTGTGCTGCGTCATCTCGCGCAACTTTGCGGTGTCGGCCTTCGACAGGATCACCAGGTCGGCGGTTGGCTTCCGGGTCGCGTTCCCGATACGGGACTGCGCCTCGTTGACGACCCGTGTTTCGGATTGCGACGGCACATAGTCGTAGTGGTAGAGGACGCGATCGATCTTGTGCTCGGACAGCAGCAGGGGCCTTAGCCGTGCTGCGTACTCCGAGTCCTCGCCGAAACTCTTGTCCGGGAACGGCGACCTTGAAGCGAGATCCCGGCGGACCATGCAGATGTGGTTCGGGATGCGGTGGAATTCGTTCGCGATGTTCTCGTTATGCTCATATTCGAGCCCGTATTTGCAGACGGTCGGGCTTCCGCCATCAGTGGAGACCGAGACGTGGAAAGTGATCACGTCGGCGCCGGAATTGGCAGCCTCAAGTAGGGCTACGAGATAGTCGTCTTCGAGCCGGTCATCGTCGTCAACGAACACGACGTAGCGGCCGCGCGCGAGGTTGATCATGTCGTTGCGCTTCTGCCCGAGCGAGACGCCCTTCGCATCGACGAGAGTCAGGATCTCGATCCGGCTCCGGTCGACATCGGACAGTGCCTCGTGCTGGCCGTAGAGCTGATCGAGAATTGAGGGCAGGAAAGTGTCTCGCCGTGATGCTACGGACGGCACCAGCACGCTCAAAACCGGGCTGGCTTCCGTCGCCACATGCTCGCGGTAGGGAACAAACTCTGCAGAGTCTTTGCGTGCCTCCAGTAGGTCTGCGCGCCAGACACGGCGCACATCCTCAGATACTGAAGACTCCACGCTGCCGTGCTCGTCCAGAGCCTCGAAGATGCGGCCATGGTGCACGTCCTGGAACTCGCAGCGCGACAAACCGGCGTTGTGGGCACGGCGCAGAAAATCGGAATCCTCGCCGCCCCAGACGCCGGCACCCCACCAGCCGCCGATGCGGTCAATAACCGAACGCTCGGCGTAGACGAGGCAACCGTGCGGCCACGAATAGCCGAGCACGTCGTCGTCCTGATAAACCGGATCGCCCCACATGTAGCAGGCGATCGGCTCAGGGCTCGACAGGTACGGCTCGGCCCAGCCATCTACGAGAGGGTAGGTGTCGTCGTCGGCAAGAAAGAGATCGGTGCAACCGGCATCCATGAGCGCCGCGATACCGGCATTCTTGGCCGCGGCCACGCCCCGATTCTCGGAGAAGCGGATTAGCGTGGCCCAGATCGGCACATCGACGGGCACCTCGCTCGCGTCGTCAACCACGACCAAGGTCACGCCGATGGGCAGATGCTTAATCCAGGCCGCGAGCGACTTACTGTACGCGTCGCGGCGATTGCGGGTGGTGATTGCCACACCGATCTTGCGTGGACGTGCCGGCGCATAATCGACGCCGTCAACCTGGATGCGCATTGCCCTGCCTCACGTAGGGGCACCCTGGCGTCCTATCGCGCCAGGGTGCCTGTTTTGGGTGGATCGATTAGCTGCCGGTGTTGCTGCTGACGATCGCGAAGCGGTCCACGAAGACGTACCAGGCGTAGAGGATTTCTGCGCGCAGCGCGACCTCGTTATGGCCCTTGAGGTCCTGACCGGAGTTGTCCGGGTCGCCGTACGGAATCACGGTGAAAGGGATCTGCTTCTGGATGCCCCAACGGATGCCCTGATTGAAGTCGCCCACGATGGCGCGAACTCCGGTGTCGGCCGAGTCCGGCTTGCCCGACACAGTGTTGGACACCGACGCGCGCAGTCCCTGGAACTGGGTTACGTCAACCGACAGTCCGAAATCAGGGAACTTCTTCCGGTCGTCTGGGTAACGGGCAGTGGCGATTTGCCAGGCGTAGGACGGGTCCATAGCCACACCAGTCGGCAGCACGTCCGAATTGATGACCAACCCGGCCGCCGCCTCGATCTCCTTGTCGGGATCGCTGCCAGCAGTGACGCGCATAGTCGTCGCACCGAGGTAATTGGTCCACGCGGTGATCGCGGTGCCGCTGAGAGGGTTGATTCGGTGGTATGCGCCGAAATCAAGTGCACGAGCCAGGGCTCGTGATGCCTTCTCCGAGAACTTCTGGAGGATCCCGATCTTGTAGTCGTCGTCCGCCCAAAGGAATTCATCCGAGGTGCGGTAGGTGACCTGCGTCTTATGAGGGACGGCGGTCACAAACTCGGGCTTGATGTCCTGCGACGCCTTTGCACCGCGCTCCTCGACGAATTGCGCCTTAGGGTCAGCATCGAAGGTGACGATGTTCACGTTTCCGAAGCGCATCGCTTCGGACGCAGACAGAGCGGCGATGGTGGAGCCGTACTTCACCTTTTCGACCATTCCGTCAGCGATTTGGTTGGGCAGAATGCCCGAGAGGTCGGCGGTAGTTGCGACCAT